>NZ_OZ060403.1 GCF_964059045.1 Buchnera aphidicola (Eriosoma grossulariae)
CATATCAAAAATGATTGTAAATATATAATATAGTATTAAAATTTTTGTTAATAATATTTAATTATAGTTCTTGTGTATGATTTTGTTAATAATATAATTATATTAAATAGGATGATGTTGCATCAATAAACTTTATTATATATTTTATTTAATATCATTTAATTTAATATTATTGCATAAATATTTTTGATATGACGTATTGGAATGATTGAAAATAGGTTATTAATAATGAATATTAAATATGCTATATATATTATGATAAAAGTAAAATCTTTTTTTTAAATATTTTATGATGAAGATAATGATTAATAATTATTTTTGAGCCACAATATAGTTTGTTTTAAAAGAATGGATCCATATTTAGTTAATATAGATTCTGGATGAAATTGAAAACTACATACTCTATCATTTTTATTTTTAATGCTCATAATCATATTTTGATATGATGCCGTTACTACAAATCCATGAGGTAATATATCACACATTAAAGAATGATATCTAGCCACTGATAATGGATTAGGTAAATTTTTAAACATATCCTGATTATCATGTTGAATTTGAGATGCTTGTCCATGAATAATATGAGTTACTGGTTGAATAGTACCTCCATAAGCTTCAATAATTGCTTGATGACCTAAGCAAATACCTACCATAGGTATGTGTCCTTTAAATTCTTTTATTAATCTTGGCATATTTCCGGCGTTATGTGGACTTCCAGGACCAGGAGAAAATATCAGAATAGGATTATTCATTTGAGATAATTTTTTTGTAATGATTTGAATAGAAATATAATTCCGAAATATTTTTACTGTATGATTTTGAATACGTAATAAATCGACTAAATTATATGTAAAAGAATCCATATTATCAATCAATAATATATTAGACATGTGTATAATTTATTTCCTTAGAGATAGTATTATAATCATGAGAGATAGAATGAGCATCAATGATAGCAGACAACACTGCTGGTGCTTTATTTTTACTTTCTAACACCTCCTCTTGTGGTACTGAATCTAAAATAATACCAGCTCCTGCTTGTATAGTGGCTAATTGATTCATAACATAAGCAGCACGTATGATAATACAAGTATCTAGATCTCCATGACCATTAAAATATCCTATTGCACCACCATAAGTATTTCTAGATTGTTGTTCTATTTGGGAAATGATTTGCATAGCTTTAATTTTTGGTGCTCCAGTTAAAGTACCCATATTCATACAGGCTTGATAAGCATGAAAAATATCTAGTGTTGGTTTTAATTTTCCAGTGACTTTTGATACTAAATGCATTACGTGAGAATATTTATGCACTTCCATTAAATTAGATACATAACGTGTTCCAGTACTACAAATTTTAGATAAATCATTTCTTGCGAGATCTACTAACATTAAATGTTCTGCTAATTCTTTCTGATTAGTTCGCATTTCTAATTCAATTTTATTATCTAAATCTAAATTTAAAGAATTATCTTGATTTTTTCCTCTGGCTCGAGTTCCTGCTATAGGATGAATTTCTATCATTCTATTGGTATTGTTATATTTTAAAGAACTTTCTGGTGAAGCTCCAAATAAAATAAAATGTTGATCTTGCATAAAAAACATATAGGGGCTAGGATTGCTTTTTTTTAATTGATCATAAGCAGATAAAGAATTAATACAAGGTAAATAAAATTTTCTAGATAAAACAATTTGAAAAATTTTTCCTGATTGTATTAATCTTTTCATTTTTTTAATTTGTTGAATATATTCTTCATCAGTTTTATTACTCTGAATTGATATGTTGCTGATTGTATCATGAATAATAGTTGGCAAATCAGATTTCAATATCTTTTGTATTGATTTTATTTGTTGCATAATACGATTGATTTCAATTGTTTCATGAGTAAATAAGTTAGCTTGGATGACACAAGTTTTTTTTTGATGGTTTAATTTTAATAGAATTTCTGATAAGTAAAAACAAAAATCTGGACATTGAGCATTATGATTCATACGTGGTATTGGTTCAAAATTAGTAATACAGTCGTAAGAAAATAAGCCACCAAAAAACATTGAATCAGCAATTTTTTGATCATGATCCATAGATTTAATAATTCATCTAAATGATTCCAAGATTGATATAGAAATTAATTTTTTCTTTATCTAACTCTTGTTGTATTATTGGAAATATTAAAATTAATGTTTTTTCTGTTTTAGTTACTTTTATATTTGATGGAATATGTATTTCTAAATTTTTTAATATATTCATTC
>NZ_OZ060404.1 GCF_964059045.1 Buchnera aphidicola (Eriosoma grossulariae)
ATAGATGCATGTAATTTATTTTTTAGATGCTTTTATAGAGATACATGCAAAATTACTTTATAATAAATATTATAAAATAACAATAAAACAGGAATAATTTAAATTAATTGATTAATGTTAAATATATAATAAAATCCATTCATTAAAAATATCTCACATACATAAACCACAATATCGTCTATCAATAACCATTATCCCATTTGTCATCATATTAAAATAGTTTTGTGATTATTTTATAATAGATGCATGTAATTTATTTTTTAGATGCTTTTATAGAGATACATGCAAAATTACTTTATAATAAATATTATAAAATAACAATAAAACAGGAATAATTTAAATTAATTGATTAATGTTAAATATATAATAAAATCCATTCATTAAAAATATCTCACATACATAAACCACAATATCTTCTATCAATAACCATTATCCCATTTGTCATCATATTAAAATAGTTGTGTGATTATTTTATAATAGATGCATGTAATTTATTTTTTAGATGCTTTTATAGAGATACATGCAAAATTACTTTATAATAAATATTATAAAATAACAATAAAACAGGAATAATTTAAATTAATTGATTAATGTTAAATATATAATAAAATTTATCAATTGATACAAAAAATTTTTTTATATCAATTGATTTTATTAAGAAATAATTTAGAATTATTTCTTTTTACTCATTTTATCAATATAAGACATTCCAAAAGCAGAAAGAACAAAAGTTAAATGAATTAAAACACACCACATTATTTTATTATCCAAAACTTTATCAGCTTCCATAAAAACTCTTAATAAATGAACAGAAGAAATTGCTACAATTGAGGAAGCAACTTTATTTTTAATAGAATTTACATCCATAGTACCCATCCAACTTAATCTTTTTTGTTGATTTCTCATTTCCATTTTTGATATAAAATTTTCATAACCTGAAAACATTACCATAACTAATAATCCTCCTACTAAAGCTATGTCAATCAAGGAAAGTACTATTAAAACTAACCCTGATTCAGACATTACAAATATTTCAGGTAAAACAAAAATGATTTGCTGAAAAAATTTTAATGTTAATAAAATAAAACCAAAAGATAATCCTATATAAACAGGAAACATTAACCAACGTGCAGCATATATTACTTGTTCAATTATTTTTTCCATAAATCACCTTTAATAATCAAAAAATAGAAAATATAATAAAAATTATTAAATTAAATAAATATAATATATATATAAAAATATTGCGTTTCTTTTTAAAAAATGTTATTTAATTAAATTATTATTTTTCATTAATTTAAAATATCTTAATAAGTATTAATTATGTTCAATAAAAAAAAATATGTAAATAATCCATTTCCAAAATTTAAAATTCCAAAAAATGATAAACCAAGACCACAATTTATTCGATATGCTATGCAGAAAGCAATGAATAATGATGTAGCTAGAGGAGAAATTTATTACGTAATTCAACCTAAAAACATAAAAACAGGTTTGACTATACCAAGAAGAAGAAGATTAAATGAACACCGTGCTTGTGCTTTAAGAGCTATGGTTTTAGCTATGTTATATCATTTCAATTTAACTTCAAATTTAGTGTATGCTTCTGTTGAACAATTATCAGATGAATGTGGATTATCTACTATGTCAAAATCGGGTAATAAATCAATATCCAGAGCTTCTAGATTAATTACAGAATTTATGGAACCTATGGGTTTTATAAAATCTGAAAAAAAATGGGATAATGTTTTAGGAAATTACATGCCTAAAATTATTACATTAACTCCTTTATTTTTTTTATTGTTCGATATTTCTTTAAATAATTTAATGCAGGCAAAAAAACAACAACTAGAATGGATTAATAAAGAATTAAAAAAACAAGGATTAAAAACAACTACAGAAAAACAAATAATAATGAATATAAAATCAACAAGAATGAAAAAAATATCAGAGTTTAGACAATCAAAACATAAATTTTATATAAGACAAAAAAAAGCAAAGAAAATTATTTCAAACAATGAAAATATTGCTAAACAAAATATTCTTCGTACATTAGTAAAAAATTTTACATTAAAAGAACTACAAAATATGGGACAAAATGGTCTTAAAAAAAGAGTGAACATTGAATATTATTACTTAAAAAAAATAGCTACATCAACATATATTAATAACATTAAATAAATAAAAAAATTTAAAAATATTTTTATATTCGAGAATTAATTAATTTTAAAAAAAAATATTTTAAACCAAAATATCTTCTATCATTTGTCATCATATTAAAATAGTTTTGTGATTATTTTATA